>NZ_JBBIAR010000080.1:0-42251 GCF_054185165.1 Bradyrhizobium sp. UFLA05-109
TTTCCTGCAAAATCGAATACTAATCAGGACCAATTCTGCTTATTTCTCAGACCGATCCGTATTCTTCACGGATGACTCTGGATAGAAGCCCCGAAGCTGGGCCTATTCTTTGCAGTCCACTCTGCCTGCAATTGAGAAACGAAATTCTGTAACAGTGAGGCTTTCAGCAAATTCTGCTGCGCTTTTACAATTCCCTCGCGCACCGGGGATCTAGTTTTGATGCTTCCGCCGTGCAGTCACATAGCCGTTTTCGTAGTGTTCGATCTCACGCACCTTGCGGGCATATGTCAGGTATTTGTTGATTAGATCATTGTCGTTGGGATTAAATCGGATTTGCTTTTCCATTGCGGCGAGATCTTCGCGCAGAGCGGCAGCGTCCAGCATAGTAGTCCCTCCTTCGCAGCGTACCAACGACGCCAATGGGAGCGGAGTTCCGCGCAGTCCCTCTGTTGAGCCAGCACCGATGCATGGAACCCTCCTGGCTGGTAGCCCGATAGGAGGTACTTCATTGCGATTGACAAGCTCAGTCCTATGTCACCGCACATTTAAGGAAGCCCGCCATTCGCGACGGGCTTAAGGCTAGGGAGGAAACGCGCCCATGAAGACGCGGAAAAAGCCTACGATGAATCGGGCCACTATTGTGTATCGCGATTGACACTGTGGACAACAAAGCGCTGCTGTCATTTACCGACATACGGCGCAGAGACACGCGGCCGTGCACGCGGCCCGCTCAGAGCAGTACGACGAACAGCACGAAGAACAATGGCCAATCCGAGCCTTGAACTGTTTGCATTTAAGAAGGGGTGTCCGGTAGTCCGGGCGGACGCAAGCCGATCCCCAGAGGGGAAGGCCGGTCGCGAAATGTCGCTTCGGAGGACGCGGGTCAAAGGCTCGAAGGCCCCACTCCGTTTGCTGCGATGCGGGCCGCTGATCTGTGTTAGGAAATCCATCCCCGATCGGGGTATTGTCCGCCTGTCGGCTAAGGGCGCATAATTCACACAGTTTGGGGTAGTCCGCGCGCGTTTCAGGCAGGCTACGCGCTCCTCTCAGAGGGAGACCGCAATGCCCCCGTTGGAATTGCCGCACTGGCTCATGATCGCCGGCACCGTACTGGTGATGGCCGGGCTGATAGGTCTTGGCTTTAGCCGAAACAAGCAAGTCGAAAGCGAACCTGCCAGTCTCCCGGGAGACCCCACCTCGTGGAGGGACGAGGGATCCGAGCCACCTGACCTCGATGCACCGGAGTCAAAAAGGCGGCCTCGACGCTAAACGATTCCTCCCCTTCGCGGGGCGCTACGGCTCGTGCATCGCTTCGTTGATCGAGCCCGTCCTTCAACGTCCTCAGCCGGTTTGATTAGGCCAAAATAGTCCATTCTCTGAGACTGGAGTAGTGCGTTAGAAATTGATTGCCGAGACACCGGGCCCCGGCTCGATATCCTGGCAGGACAAATGGATAAGCAGCGCCGACACGAAATTCAGAGCCTGGCTGACCGGCTAGATGCGATCGTTCAGGAAATGAATGATCTAGCCGACGAGGAGGAGTCTGCGTTTAGGTCGCGCCCCGCCGGCTCTCAGTTGAGCGTCTCTGGTCAGGACTCACAGGAGGCTTATGAGGCCCTTCGGCTGATAGCCGCTGCCATCGGCGGCGAGACACCAAGCCTTCGCGAAATCGGCGAGCCACGCCACAAATACCAACGTCGCTAGCGCACGATGCGCTCGCTTTGCGGTTGCGAGATCATCTGCGGCATTATTGAGATCAGAGTGCGGGGACGAACGACATGACGCAGAATATTTGTACAGACATGATCCGAAAGCTGATTGCCGTCTCAGTGATTCTAGGCAGTACCAGCGCCCAAGCGCAAAACTGCATGCAATATCCCCCCGGTCCTTTCCGCCGTCAGTGCGCCGAAGCAAACCATCCGCAGGTCGGTGCGAAGGTAGAACGGTGCAAAGAGGAGGGCCGAGGAATGGGTCTCAGTGGGGGTAAGGGTGATCCCGCCCTTAAGGAGTACGTGCAGGCGTGCATGCATCGTCGATAACTGCGAGCACGTGCCTACGACATTGCGTGATGCCGGCGAGTACATTGCCGTGCTGCCGCACGGCGGCGCCCTCGACTGGGACGGAGGCGAGTTCGCCGCAAGCGGGCGATGACCAAGGAACCGATATGGGCAATTTGTCGCACGCGCTGTCAAGTGACCTAATTAACATTCAGGCCGTTCTGTCATCCCGTAATCTGTTGCTGCGGGTCCTTGATGCGACACCTCCAGCCCTCCAGCCAGAGCCTCGCGCCATCCACCTGCACAGCCCCCGTCGAGCGCATCGGCGGGGGCTTCTCTACAAGGATTTAGGGATCACCTCGCTTGCCGAACTGGAGGCGGCTGCCAAGGAGCAAGACGGTCGAGGCGACGCATCTGCGTGTCGTTGACGGCGTTACAGCTCCGAGGGATCGTTACTTTTCACCTAGTCGTGTGTTGGATCCGCTCCCAGCGTGGGTCTAACCCGAGACCGGGTTGGCTCCCGCGGCGCTCGTGGTGCGAGAGGCCGTCTCGATCAGGTTTGATAGTCTGCTTAGGACCGATAAGCGGCGCCAAAGCGGACCTCCGCCAAGTACCGGGATGGGCAAGGAACGGAAGTCCTGGCTTTCCCTGCTCCATGTGCGGTCTGCCCCTGAGGCAAACGTCTGGGATCGAGGTGTCGTCTGGGATCAAGGTGTTATGTCGGCTGCGGGCCGAATGCTGAAGTCTCATTCGGTTTTTTGGTCAGCTGGGCGAGCGGCGGGGGCGGGATATCGGTTCCAAGCGCCTTTAGATCGGAGATTGAGCAGACTTGCGCGTATTTTATCTGCTACGGGATGCCGCGCGTTCTTGAGTGCCGAAGACCAGCGCAATTCCGCCGAGTATCGCAAGCGAAGATATGGAGAGGCGAAGGGAGATTGCTTCTCCTAGCACCAAGGCGCCTGCCAATGCCGCAATGACTGGAACGCTCAGCTGCACCGAGGCGCCTTGCGCGGGCGTAAGCGCCGGGAGCACCGCGTACCAGACCGTATAGCCAAGCCCGGACGCAACTGCGCCGGATAGGATTGCACAGCCGAGCCCGATGACGGTGATGTGCGTGCCAAACGAAAGGGCGCACAGGAAAAGACAGATGGCGATTGGAAGGGAACGCAGGAAATTGGCACCCGTCGCGCTAATGGGATCTGCAACGCCACGGCCGAGCAAGGAGTAAGCGCCCCACGCAACGCCGGCAGTCAGCATGAGGCAGGCGCCCGTTACAGAAGGCGCCGATGCACCGGGAGCTACGAGTGCCGCCAGTCCGGCGACCGCAATTGTCAGTCCGAACGACTGCAAGGCGGATAGACGTTCACCGCGAACGAGCCCATAGCCGACCATTGTAGTCTGAACCGCGCCAAACAAAAGGAGCGATCCCGTACCGGCTGGTAGGGAGACATATGCAAAGGAGAACGCGGCCGCATAAGCGAATAGCGCAACAGATGCTGGCCACGATCCCGCGGGCTGTTCAGGCTTCCGGCGAAGCGACAAGATGAGGCACAGTACGCACGCGCCTGACGCAAGCCGGACAAGGGTGAAGGTGGCAGGATCGATCGCGGCCTGAGATAGGGCTAACCTGCAAAGCACGGAATTTGCCGCAAACGCGGCCATCGCCAAACCGGTCAAGGCAATTGTCCCGATTGTGATGCGAGGCCGCGGCATTCGTCACTCACCTAAGCGAGACCGCAGGACCGATCGGCGCCGGTGTCATTGCAATCGTTGCATGAGTCCCGCACGACCGACCCGTCACCCGGCTACGGCACGCTTCGCCGGGCGAGCCACGCGCCGGGACAACGGCATCGTGTAGGTTATCGCGGTTCCGACCACGCAATCTTCTCCGCGTGCGTTGCGGACGACGGTCTCCAATTTGCAGATCGGCTTGTCGTCCCGGACGTGCTCGACTTTGATGCTTGCGGTAATCGTCTCTCCGACCCGTACGGCCTTGACGAAACGCCAGTTTGTTTCGAGAAATACCGTGCCCGGCCCCGGGAGATCTTCGGCAACGACGGCGTTCATGAGACCGGTCGTGACCCCGCCCTGTACGATAAGCCCGCCAAAGGGTGACGCAGTCGCCAGTTCCACGTCGTAATGGACAGGGTTCTTGTCACCCGTCATCTCGGTGAACATTTCGACATCGCGCATCGTGGTCGTGCGGCTCCTTTCAGCACGGCGACCTGGCACGGGTCGGCCGGCCAGCGTTCGGGTCCAGGGTGACTCGGTCGACATTTCTCGTGCTCCTATGCTGCGAGGGACGGTTGTTGAGACAAGTTCGCGATGTGATTAGCTTCCGCTTTCATTGCCGCGCTCAGATCGGCATGAAGCTGCTTGACTTCGTCGAAGTCCCACGAGAACGAGGCAATCGCATCGGTGGCGCGAATAAGCGGCAAGGACAGTTCGTCGCGCTCACGCTGGTAGCTCTCAAGGCCACGGATGCCGCCGTCCATGATCCCTCGCGACAGCAATTGCGCATCGCGCAGGGCGTCCGTGATTCCGTGCGCGGTCAGGGGGTCCTTAAAATAGCCGGCATCGCCGACCAGGGCCCACCCTGCACCATGACATTGTCGAAGGTAGCTCGTTGCGCCCGCAAAGCTCCGCAGGCGGCCAACCAGCGTGGCTCTGCCGACGTCGGCGCGCAGCTCGGGAAAGCTCGCTGCCAGCACCTGGAGGAAACCGCGCATCACATCGCCGCGAAACGTCGCGACAAATTGAGAAGCCGGAACCGCCGCGAAGACGCAGTGAGCAGCGTTCGTTGGAATCACTCCTGCCGCGGCATTCCTTGCGAAATGCCAATGCAGGCCGTCGCTGTTCAGGTCTGCAAAGTAGCCAAAAACGATGCCACAGGCATTGAAGCCTTCGACCAGTGTTTCTGAATTGACGAGCTGCGCAACGGTCGACTGGCGGCCGTCCGCACCGATGACGATATCCGAGCGGACGGTCATGCACGCACCGCTGCCATCTCTCAGTGAGGCGCCAATAACCCGGCCGTTCGATGCAAATTGCAACTCGGAAAGAGCGGTGCCATGGCGAACCGCCGCGCCGGCTTCGCGGGCCGCATCGGCGAGAAACGGATCGAGCACGGTGCGTCGCGGCGCCAACAGAAAATCGACGCCGTGATCCGGCTTGATATCCACTCGAACGATCTCGTCGCCATAGTGAAACGTGGTCGATCGAATCGCAGGCGTTCCCGCCGCTGCAAACTTCGGAATCAATCCCCATCGCTCGAGCTGCATAACCGCGGACCGCATCAGGGCGTGCGTCGACATCGTATCGGCGCCATAGGGCTGCCGATCGACCATCAGGACCTTGGCACCCGACCGGGCCAGCAGGAGGCCGGTGGCCGCGCCCGCGCAGCGTGCGCCGATAACTACTGCGTCATAATGTGAGTCGAGACCGTGGAGACCGTTCATGACAATTGCTCTCAGGCAGCAGCGCGATTGAGGTTCCGGCTCAGATGGGCGGCGAGATCCGCAGCATCGGCGCCCGCTCCGTCGATGAAAGACGATTTGCGCCGGCGCATGAATGGCAGGCCCATGACGTACATTCCCGGTGCAGAAACAATCCCGCCGTCGTGACGGATGCGTCCCTTGCGGTCGAGCACGGGGACGTCCAGCCAGGAGTAGTCGGGGCGATAGCCCGTCGCCCAGATCACCGTACCGATACCGGAACGGATTAAGTCCAGGCAGAGACTGGTTTCCGACCCGACATCCGTCGGCTCAAAACGATGAGGCGGGGCAAACAGCTGCGCCGGTCCGCTCGTGTTCACCCAATCATCGATGCTGGTGAGAAGACGGTTCATTTTCAGATCGGCCAGCGCGCAATGATTGGCGAGCGATCCCGAAAACTGCGCCTTGCCGTCACAAAGTCCGACAAGGCGACCCACGAGCTCGACGCCCGCCTTGCGCAGGCTATTGAGATCGACCGTGACGCGTTCAGGCGTTCCGATGAGCTGAAGCGACGGCAGTCGCCGCGCCCTTTCGATATCCTCCACCATGGTGTCGTACCGAACATCCATGGCACCGATGGCGTCCATCCACCACTGGATATCCCGTCCGCGATAGGTCCGCGGCAGCCGGACGTGCTCTCCGACGCAAAGTACGACTCTGCGGCCGGCCGCTCGGATCTCCCGGGCGAGCTGAATGCCGCTTGCTGAGGCGCCGACGATCATCACGCCGCCATTGGGCAGGAGATCGGGATTGGTGTATTGCAGCGGGGTGAGGCTCGTCACGGCGGCAGGCAAACCCGCAGCGAGCGACGGGATCGAGGCAAGGTTGCAGGCGCCGGTTGCGATCACGAGCTTGCGGCAGCGCCATGGACCGAGGTTGGTTTCGATCTCGTAACCTACCTCCTGCTGCCTTACCCGGGTGACGCGCGCTCCCGGCACAATTGGAGCACACGAAAGCCTGGCGTATCCCTGCAGGAAACTGACGACCTCCGACATCGTCATGAATCCGTCGGGATCATCACCGCGGTAGGCGTATCCTGGCAGTCGAGTTTGCCAGTTGGGCGTCAGAAGGCGAAGCGAGTTCCACCGCTCCGTCAGCCATGAGTTGGCTACTTCGCCGCGCTCAAGGACCACATGGTCGATCGAACGCGCGCTCAGATGCCAGCTCATGGCCAATCCGGATTGGCCGGCGCCGATAATGATGGCGGTCGCGAATTCCAAAGCACTCGCTCCTTTTTCTCCAACCGTCGTCCTCAGTTAACGGTCACGAAGACGTTCGTCGGATTGGTTACGATGTCGAATACGGCCGACCGCTTCTGCGATTGAGCTACCAACGCCTTGATGTCGTCTTCGCTCGCATCGGCGCGAATATCGAAGTGGACGCGGATGGCGCCGAAGCCATTGCGCACCTCGTCGTCGATGCCCAGGATTCCCTGAATATCCATGTCGGCCTCGAGCGACGCCCTGACCGAATGGAGCTGTATGCCGCGGCGCTGGGCAATCGCAGCAACACCCGCCGTGAGACAGCTCGCGAGCCCGGAAAGGACAAGCTCGACAGGAGTCGGAGCACTGTCTTCGGCGGCAAAGACCTGCGGGTGATCTGCCTCGACGGTGAACGTCTTGTCGCGGGACTGCTCGGCTCCGAGCCCAAAGAAACCGCCAATAGCAGAGCGGCTGTGCGTGCCATTCACCCATTCGCAGCTCGCTCGCCACTTGAACTGAGCCGCCTCAGGCGCTTGCTCAAGTGCCACACGGGCACCCAACAACGCCTCGACGTTGACGCCGTTATTGATTTTCGCGCTTGCACTCGTCGTCGTCATCTTGTTCTCCTCTGGTGACAAACCCGAAGTAAGATTCGTAAATCTTCCTCTCACTCGGGTCTTGCGGGCTTTGCGCTCGCCAAATATCAGATCGATTTACGCGCCTTTGCCGACGCATGCTTGAAGCCGGCATCCGGAATTTCTTTAGATGCCGTGGATTTTTTGCTGAGGCAGGCAAGGAGCAGCGGGGCGATCACGCAGCGCTCTCAATCGCGTGAAGATACGGGGTGAGAACAACTCGCTTCCAAGCAGCTGCGCTGCTTGCGATTTCGATCGATAGTTCGACTTCGAAACCCCGCGGCTCCTTCAAAAGGGGCCGCCTTCCTGGGACCCCGCCGTCTGCAACGCCCCTGACAATTGGTGTCGCCTTCGGGTCAGTGCCGACCTCCGCGATTCCTCGTCTGCTACGGGTCAAAGCCCAGATCGGCTGGAGTCTGCGCTAGGTCCGCTGAGGGACGTCATCGGACTTAAGCCAAGGCTCGTGATGCAGGCGGGACAGAGCAACACTCGACGTGGCTACGCGAGAGTGCGTCCTAAGCTCGGGGCTGCGAAATACCCGCATTACCTAGACCGCGAATGAAGCGATCGATAAGGTCCGGATCGTTGCAATAAAACAGTTGCTGACGAGCAGTTTCAGTAGTGTAGCCGGGCTTACGCCGAAGCAGCTCAGCAGCAACAGCTTCCGCTTGTGTCTTATCACCGAGAATGCCTAGTGAAGCGGCCAGTGGGGCGAACGCTTGATATGTGGCATTGCTTAGCCGAGTTGCCCGTCGTGCGAACTCGACTGCTATATCGTACTCGCCTAGGGAAAAGTGAGTCCAAGCGCGAACGTGATGGAAACTCCAAAGATGGCTGTCCCGTGGACTGAGCACAGTCGCGCGGTCGAGCAAGGTCTCAGCATCGGTCTCTCGGCCATGCCACAGCAAATTAAAGCCTTGCGCAAAATAGGCCTGGGCAAAACTCGGGTTTAGCTCCAAGGAAAGATCGAGAGCCGCCAGTGCTTCGTCATTGTGACGAGTTAGGCACAGGACCCGACCAAGGACGCACTGGCAAAAGCAATCAAGGTCGTCGAGGGCTACTGCCGTTTGCGCCTGCCGCAAAGCGGTTTCAAGTCGCGCTAAGCGGTCTTTTGGTTCGTCTAGAAAGGCACGTTGTATATTTACGTAGCTGAGAGCGCCGTGCCCGCGAGCAAAGTATGGATCTTCCGCGATGGCACGCTTGAAATACGTTTCAGCAGAATCAAATCCCGGAGTGGTAAAGCGCCACAAATTCCATAGGCCACGCTGGTAGCAGTCCCATGCGTCGAGGCTTTCGGGAGGCTTGCGAGCAGCTAGCTGCTGCTCGACCTTGGATAACTCGGGTTCGATCGTTGCAGCAATCTGCCTCGCCATCTCGTCTTGAATATCAAAAATGTACTCAAGCTGCAGATCATACTTGTCCGACCACACTTGCTGCCCGTCCGCTGCCCGGACTAACTCGGCCGTTATCCTCACCGTGTCGCGATTTTTTCGTACGCTGCCGAGGAGCACATACCTTACGCTCAGCTGTTCGCCTATCTCCCGCGCGTCGACCATCCGCCCTTGGAAGCCGATGGTTGAGTGTCGCGAAATGACCGACAGCCACCTGTTCCGAGCGAGGAGACGAATGATATCTTCCGTTAGACCGTAGCTAAAGTAATCGTTGTCGGGGTCATCAGACATGTTCCCGAACGGCATTACGGCGATCGATAAGCGCGCAATAGCCTCGGCCCTGACTGTTTCCGAGACGATATTGTCGAGGTTGGACACCTCGGTCGCGACGGAAACAGTGGTGGATTTGCTTTCCGAACCGACGCTTCGCTCGCTAGGACGCTGAGCGTTTTCACCATCCGCTTCCGACGCTGAGACTATTTGAACGTGTCCGACGAATCGGAAGCCACGCTTGTGTTGTGTACGAATGAGCGACTGGTCGTTGCCGTTATCACCAAGCGCCCGCCTGGCTGCGTTAACTCGGCTGCTGAGCGCTGCTTCGGAAATGATTCGACCGTGCCAAATGGTTTCAATCAACTCATCCTTACTTACAATCCGATCATGATTACGCACCAGATGAACAATAAGGTCGAAGACCTGAGGTTCGATATGAATGAACTCGCCACGCCTGCGCAACTCCTGCTGGCTGAGGTCGATCTCGAACTCGGCGAACTGGTACTTCAATACTGCCTCCGGCTCTGGCGATGACGCGATCCCAATGGATCGCTCTTTGGCGCAACAGATTGCTGGAAAGCCCATTGGAGGAAACCAAGCAATTCGAGCGTCGCAGAAGAAGACTTTGCCGGCAACGACGTTGTTGCCGCCCTCGAGCCAAGCGGGAAACCCTGCCTTACCAAGGTGGCGTCCGCTAAGAGCCAAAACCAGACCTAGGTGATTGGCGTCAAATAACGTAGTGCATTTACAGCTTGGTTCAAAGCTGCGCATCATCGGGTTTGAGAAAGCGCGTGCTCCAAGACGCCGGATTCGTGGACGGGGGTAACGTCATGCCGGAGCAATCCGATCCCTATGTGTTGGGTGGGACGCAAACCGAGCAGGAGCGGCTGGTCGCACAGGCCGCAGAATTTGAGCCTCAATCGCGCTGGCTTCTCGACCAGATGGACATCCGACCGGGTTGGCGCGCCTTGGATGTTGGCTGCGGCCCAATTGGCATTGTGAATCTCTTATCCGAACGGGTGGGCGCGGAAGGATCAGTCGTTGGGCTGGAGCGCGAGCAGCGGTTCGTCGCGATGGCGCGCTCCGAAATCGCCCGACGCGGCTTGCAGAATGTGGAGGTCGTGCAAGCCGACGCTATGAACACCGGTTTGCAGAGGTCCTCTTTCGATTTCGTGCACGAGCGCCTTGTGACGATTAACGTTCCTGCACGCGAGGCGGTTGGCACAGGGCTTCCAAAAATCCCCGTGCCAGATTTAGATTGCCTGCGCGGTCGTGGTCACGTTCTCTCACGATGCGGCTGCCGCATTACGCATAACGCCGGACACAGTGCTGTAGGCCACCAGCCAGGCGGACTTCGCTGCGGGTGTCCAAGCCTCTTTCAACCCTTGTTCCAGTGTCCATAGCAAGGCTGAGCCAACCGTCTCGTAATGCCGATCCTCTACGCCATACCGAACATGGTTCCGCCCGAGGATCTCTAGCGTTGGTATCAAGGACGGCAAGTCATCGACACTATTGATCACGGCGTTCAATGCTTGGACCAGCTTTCGGCGCTGCTCTTTCATATCTGCATTCTTGAACAATCGCTGCAGCGATGGATCGAGCGTAAACAGTCTCTCATAGAACAGGCCAGCTGCGACATCGCTGATCGGAATGATCTTTGTCCAGGTCGTCTTGAGAAGTTCTTTGGTTTCAGGAGACATGAAGACACCTTCCTATCTGATCAAACAATCTGGTCGGAACGCTGCAATTATGTGCTGGGCTAACGCGCCAAGGTTCGATAACGACACAATGATTTGTTGAGATCAGTACGTTCTCTTATTGAGAACGACCCCAAGAGGAGCAGCAGCGGGTCGCAGTTCATCCGGCGTCATTTGCGTCGATTTTGCACGCGGCGCCAGCCAAGGCATGCAGGCCGTCTTTCCTAGCTGCGGCTCGCTATTCGCACGACATTGAAGATAGCCGAGTCCAAACGTAGGCCGTCTCGATTGCGGCGGACGTGGACGCCAATTGCATGTTTCCGCTTTTCACGGGGCGCTTCGGGTGTCACCATGCTTCTGAACGACGGGAGGGCCGCCATGCGCTGCTGTGTCTCGGTCGGAGCGTTGTTTCTTGCGGGGGCGATAATCGGCGGTGACGCGGCTGGCATTGTCGGGCCGAGCCCGAAACCTCGATTCGCCGATACCAAGCAAAATGTGCCATCCGTCAATGTCGAGCTCGTTATCGCCGTCGACATCTCCTATTCGATGGATATGGACGAACTTGCCATTCAGCGTGAGGGCTATGCGCGAGCCATCGTTTCGAATGAGTTTCTTCAGGCGCTGGGGGCCATTCCGGGCAGCAAGGTGGCCGTAACCTATTTCGAGTGGTCGATGTCGGGCGACGAGAAGATCATCATCCCTTGGCGCGTGATCGATGGCCCAGAATCGGCGGCTGCGGTGGCCGCCGAGATCATGGAAACGCCGGTTCGCCGAGGTTCGAGTACCTCGATTTCCGGAGCGATTAATTTCGCACTGCAGTTGTTCGAAGAAAATCCGTTTCGCGGGTCGCGGCGCGTCATCGATATTTCCGGCGATGGGCCGAACAACGATGGAGCCCCTGTAACCGACGCGCGTGACGCTGCCCTGGAGAAAGGCATTATCATCAACGGCCTGCCGATCATGGTGAAGCAGCCATCCCTTTCGACGATCGATATCGAGAATCTCGATCTCTACTACGAGGACTGCGTGATCGGAGGGCCGGGCGCCTTCATCATGACGATCAAAGATCGCGAAAACTTCCAGGAGGCAATCCGGATCAAGCTTGTTCTCGAAGTCGCGGGCCTCACGCCGGAGAGCGGGATCGTGCCAGCCACCGCGAAAGAGCCCCGGGTGCCCTGTTTGATCGGCGAAAGAAAATCGCAGGAGCGCGGGCGGCGGTGAGTGTCCAGGCGATCGCAGAGGCGCCGGACGAACAAACTGCAGGCAACAATTATAATGGTCGCAGCCAGCGCTCACGAGTCCTGAACGACGTCTTAGCAATGCCTCTTGTTGAAGCGTGAAGGTACTGGTTGAAGGACAAATCCCATGACGACGATCGCGTGGTTTGATGATCTTGCCGTCGGAATGCAGTTCAAGTCGGGTGAAGCCCAGATCACCGCTCCGGAAATCAAACGGTTCGCGGCCGAATTTGACCCGCAGCCGATGCATCTGGATGAAGAAGCCGCCGGCAGGACCTTCTTCAAAGGCCTTGCGGCATCCGGATGGCATACGGCCTCGATTGCGATGAGGTTGCTGGTCGAAACTCGCCCTTTCGGTGATCATCCGATCATCGGGATTGGAGGCGGGGTGCGCTGGCTGGCCCCGGTGCGTCCTGGCGATGTCCTACGTCTGGAAGGCGAGGTCGAAAGCCTCACGCCATCGAAGAGCAAGCCGCATGGCACGGTGAACATGAAATGGACGATGTACAACCAGGATGGCCAGGCCGTTTATTCGTTCACTCCGATGACAATCGTTCCGCGCCGTCCAGATGTTTGAATCGTTGATGGCGCCACATCCTTGGGCTCCTTACCGGCCTTGTAGAATTCTTCCGCAATCCACGGACGTCGACCATAGGCGTGACGAGCCATCTTCAAGACCGTGTCCGATGTAGGGGACACAGGTCACGCCGCCGCAACGAAATACGGTCTGACCCATTGAAATCACTGGAGAATTTTGAGTATTGGGAGCTACCCAATCGATGGTAGCGGGGGAGGGACTCGAACCCCCGACCCCAGGATTATGATTCCCGTGCTCTAACCAGCTGAGCTACCCCGCCACAGGGCTCGCGGGGCCGAAACGGCCGGTCTCGCGAACGCGCGGCATATAAGGAAGGGGGCGGCGGGCTGTCAAGCAAAGTGGGCACCTCGCGGCGCCCTTTCCCGCATCAGACTCGCGGAGCGCCCTTCATCCCGAAATCCGCGCTGCCGCGGATTTCGACCCCGCGCGCGGGAGAGGTGAAAAAGCCTATTTCGGCCTCACATTGGGGTCGCCGCCAGGGCTGCCGGGGGGCGGGATGATCGGCGTCTTGCCGACATCCGGTGCAGGCGCACGCATTTCGGGGTCGACGCCTGTGGGCGGGCAGAGGACGCCGTCGGATTGCGCCAGCTTGTCACCGAGCGGTTCCCGCGCCTGGCCGGTGGTCTGGCCGTCGGGCTTCACGGTGCCGCGGGGCTGATCGCTCTGGGTCGGCGTGCAATCGCTGGCGCGTTGCGGAGGCGGCGGGGCGGTCGCCTGCGGCGGCGTCGCCGGGCTGGGCGGAGCCTGCGCGATTGCGCTCCCTGAGGCGGCGATCAGGAGGCTTGCAAGAATGAATTTTGATGTCGTGCGCATGTGATGCAAACGCACGGCGACATGCGCGTGTTCCAGTTAGCTGCGTTCACGATTTGCGGTAGCGGATCAGCGAAAAATGGCCCATCGGCGGCATCGGGCGCCGTTCGGCAAGCGTGATGCCGCCATGGCGCTTCTGCCAGGTGACGAGGCGGTCCCAAGGAAACTCGGGGCGCCAGCCAAGCCTTCGGGCAAGTGGCGCAAAGGCGAGCTCGAACAGTTTTCGCGGTCCGCTCTCGGCGCCGATGTGGTTGACGAGAATCAGTTCGCCGCCGGGTTTCAGCACACGCACGAACTCATCGAGCGTGCCTTCGGGATCTGGCACCGCGGTGATGACATATTGCGCGACCACCGCGTCAAAGAAGGAATTGGGGAATGCGAGATTCTTCGCATCCATCACGCTGAGCACCTCGACATTGCCGAGCTTTTCCGCGCGCACTCGTGCTTGCGCCTTGCGCAGCATCGGCTCGGAAATATCGACGCCGCAGATTTTCGTCGAGCGCGAATAATCCGACAGCGACAGGCCGGTGCCGACGCCGACGTCGAGGATCCGGCCGCCGATCTTGTCGGCCTCCGCGATGGTCGACTGGCGCCCTGCGTCGAACACCTTGCCGAAGACGAGATCGTAGACCGGCGCCCAGCGGCCATAGGCCTTCTCGACCCCGGCGCGCGAGATATCTGCTGCCATGCCCCCTGCCCTGTAAAGATTTTTAGCCGCGGACCGCTTCCGCGAGCGGCCGCGCCGCATCGCTTGCAACCTTCGCGGCTGCGCTCTGGATAAAACCGCCGCCGAGCACGCGCGCCTGTCCTGATGGCGCATCGTAAAATACGCAGGCCTGTCCCGGCGAGACGCCCTCTTCGCCTGCGACCAGCTCGACCTCGTAGTGGCCGTTGCCGCCGCGCAGCCAAGCCGGCTGCGGCGCGCGGGTCGAGCGCACGCGCACGAACATTTCGAGGCCGCCTCCGATGGCACGATCGATATCACCGTCGCCGATCCAGTTGACGTCGCGCAGCACGATGCGGTGCATCTTCAAGGCCTCGCGCGGGCCGACCACGACGCGGCGCGTCACAGCTTCGAGCCGCACCACGTAGAGCGGCGAACCGGAGGCAATGCCTAAGCCCCGGCGCTGGCCGACAGTGAAATTGGCGATGCCGTGATGCTGGCCGATGACGCGGCCATCGAGATCGACGATGTCGCCGGGCTCCATCGCATTGGGGCGCAACCGCGTGATGATGTCAGTGTAGCGCCCGGTCGGTACGAAGCAGATGTCCTGGCTGTCATGCTTGTCGGCAACGCTGAGACCGAAGCGGCGGGCGAGCTCGCGCGTCTCGGTCTTGGTCATGTCGCCGAGCGGGAAGCGTAAGTAGTCGAGCTGCTCGCGCGTGGTCGCGAACAGGAAATAACTCTGGTCGCGCTCGCCATCTGCCGCGCAGACAAGCGCGCGCGAACCGTCGGCGAGGCCGCGGGAGGCGACATAGTGACCGGTGGCAAGCGCCACGGCACCGAGCTCGCGCGCGGTCTTCAGGAGATCGCGGAACTTGACGGAGCGGTTGCATTCGATGCACGGCACCGGCGTTTCGCCGAGCGCGTAGCTATCGGCGAAATTGTCGATGACGGACTCGCGAAAGCGATCCTCGTAATCGAGCACGTAATGGGGAATGCCGAGCTTGGCGGCGACGTCGCGCGCGTCGTGGATGTCCTGGCCTGCACAGCAGGCGCCCTTGCGATGGGTCGCCGCGCCGTGATCGTAGAGCTGGAGCGTGATGCCAACAACGTCGTAGCCTTCGGCCTTTAGCAGCGCAGCCGTCGTCGAGGAGTCCACGCCGCCCGACATGGCGACGACGACCCTGGTGTCCTGCGGACGGCCTTCGAGATCCAGACTGTTGCGCATGGTTCCGGCTGTTGAATGCGACCTGCTGCGGACGTGTTCCGCTGGCCCCGCGTTGTTCGGCCGGGAAAGGGGCGGTCTCAGGGAACGGAAAGAGTTCCACGAGTCGGCTTGCCCGGTCGAAAGCGGCTGAGAGCTACCCTTTAATATAGGCCGTATTCCCTTGAAGCAATCGCAGGGGAGGCTTTCGCCTGGCGCTTAGGGCAATTCTTGCCGGGAGGCAGAAATGGGATGGGTTTCCGAGGCCTTCCCGGCACCACGCATCACGAAACAAGTATTTGATTGTATTGTAAAAAATGGCTACGAGCCGGACTGGCCCGCTCTTTGCAGACCACTTGTCCCGAGTTCATTTCAAGGGGCGTGTCCGTGGTCAACGTGACGTCAGATGTTGCCGCAAGCGTGTCGGTCCAGACGGCACCGCCAAAGCCTGCCCGCTCGCAGGGATCGACGGCGAACGACCAGTTCGGCGCGCTCGTCGACAGCAACGCCACGGCTGCCAGCAGCACGCCGACCTCGGACCCCGCATCGCGCCGCACCGACAGTGCATCCTCGTCATCCTCCGACAGGAGCACGCGCGACACTTCCTCGACCGATCCGTCGTCGGACAGCAAATCGACTAATACGACCGACAGTTCGACATCTGCAACGACCGACACGCCGGCCGATCCCACGAAGGCAACCGACAAGACCAAAGGCAAGTCGGACGCCTCAGGTACGAAATCGACCGAAAAATCCGACGACAGCAAGGGCGACAAGACCGAGGACGCTGACGGTCTCTCCGCCGCCATTCAGGCCGATCCCACGCAGGCAGCCACCGCGCCGACTGCAACGGCCGATCCGAACGCAGTCGTCGTGGCCCCCGTCGTGCCGGTCGATCCCAACCCGGCCGCCACCCAGGCGGCCAGCACTTCAAACTCGCCGCTGACGATCGCAGCCGCCGGCATCGCCGCGAGCGCCTCGACCGCGGCGCAGATCGCTGCGCCGGCCATCAAGACCGACGCAACCGGCAGCAAGACCGCCGCGACCACCGGTGCCAGCACCGCCGCAAAAGCCGCGCTGACCGACGCGACCGCCACCGCGACGGCCGATGCTTCGCCAACCGATCCGCAAACCCAGGGCGCTCTGACTGCCGTCGCCCAGGCGACGCCCAAGACCTCATTCAAGGCGGCCGCCACGACGCAGCAGAACACCGACGTTTCCGATCTCGGGCAGGACGCGAGCAAGACGAGCACGACCGGCACGACGCCCAACCAGGCGGTGACGGCCACGAACGCGGCCGCGCATCCGCAGGCCGGTAAGCCGCAGGTCGAGGGCAACACGACCGAGGCCAAGGCCGACGTATCAGACAAGAGCGCTGCGGCCGCAGCCGCCACGACATCGACGCACGACCACACGGCCAGCACTCAGTCGCTGACCAGCACGACGGACACCAGCGCCCAGGCCGCGGCCGCAGTGCAGGCTCCGCAGACCACGACGACCTCGGTCGCCGGCGCATCGACGGCGACCCTGACCGCGACTGCGGCCACCGCGACCGCGGTGCCAATCAGCGGCCTGCCGGTCACCATCGCCGCGGCCGCGCGCAGCGGCAAGACCCAGTTCGATGTCAGCCTCGATCCCGTCGAACTCGGCCGCATCGACGTGCGCATCAACGTCGACCGCAACGGCCAGGTCACCTCGCATCTCACCGTAGAGAAGCCGGAGACGCTGTCGATGCTGCGGCAGGACGCACCGCAATTGCAGCGCGCGCTCGACGATGCCGGCCTCAAGACCGGCAGCAATGGCCTGTCATTCAGCCTGCGCGACCAGAACTCTTCCGGGCAGAACTCGAGCAACAACAACGACAATGGCAGCAATGCCCGCCGGCTGATCATCAGTGACGAGGACACGGTTACAGCCGCGCCCGTGGGACGCGGCTATGGCCGTATGCTCGGATCGAGCAGCGGCGTCGACATCAGAGTGTGAGGAGTATTCGACATGACCACCACGAATGCCGCCACCGCCCCTTCCGTCGTCTCTGGCACGACGCAGACATCGTCATCGTCCTCCTCGTCGAGCTCGAGCCTGAGCTCGACCACGGGAACGACGCTCGCCGGCAACTTCCAGACCTTTTTGACGCTGCTGACGACGCAGCTGCAGAACCAGAACCCGCTCGATCCGCTCGACACCAACCAGTTCACCCAGCAACTGGTGCAGTTCGCCGGCGTCGAACAGCAGCTCAAGACCAACGATTCGCTGTCCCAGCTCGTCACCCTGCAACAGACCACGCAGGCAACGCAGGCGCTGGACTTCGTCGGCAAGACCGCCGTGGTCGACGGCACCACAGCGACCATGACGAACTCGTCGGCGACCTGGCACCTCAACGTGCCGTCCAGCGCCACGGTCGATATTTCGATCGCCAATTCCAGCGGCCAAACCGTGTTCACCGGCAAATATACGGCCGGCGCCGGCGCCGACATTCCCTTCACCTGGAACGGCCAAGGCAATGACGGCACGCAGTGGCCGGACGGCAAGTACACGATCTCGGCGACCGGCCAGGACGCTTCGGGCAACACTGTCGGCGTCGCCGCGCAGGTGCAGGGCACGGTGAATTCCGTCGACCTGACCCAGTCGCCGCCGCTGCTCTCGATCGACGGCAACAGCTACACGCTGAGCCAGGTGAAGAGCATCGTCGCGACCAGCACGAGCAACTAAGGCGGCGCTTCGCCTGACGCGCCGTGTTTGCGCGCTTCGTTCGTTAGTAAAGTATTTACGAAGACCCTCGCCCGGCCGGCTGAAACCGTGTTTTCAGCCCGCCGGGCCGATCGTGTTCCAGCCATTTTCAACGAGAATTGTATTGAAGCCTTAGGCTTAGCCAATTTTTAAGCCGACCGGCGTAGGGTTACGGCGTGAGTTCAGTGGTTGAGAGTTTGTGAGTACGCCATGACAGAACCCCATCGCCCGAGGGTGAAATACGTCATCGGGCCGGACGGCAGCCCTTTGACGATCGCGGACCTGCCTGCACCGGGAACCAAACGCTGGGTCATCCGACGCAAGGCCGAAGTCGTTGCCGCGGTCCGAGGAGGCCTCCTTTCCCTCGAGGAAGCCTGCAGCCGTTACACCCTGACGGTAGACGAATTCCTCTCCTGGCAGTTTTCCATTGACCAGCATGGTCTGGCCGGACTGCGCACCACGCGCATCCAGCAGTATCGCCAGTAAGCGATCTGGAAATTCGCCAAGTTTGACGCAAATCGGCCTCGCTCTGCGAGGCCGATTTTTTTCATGTCGCCACTTTTGTCCCATCTCTTAATCTTCGTTAACCATATCGAAACCATCACCTAGGCAATAATTGCCCAGTCGGCTTGCCGGTTGCAGGCCGAATCTGGCGGGGCGATTGCTTGCAAGGTCTGTTGGACTTCCTGAAAGGTATCGGCGCCGCCCGGTTCGGGGCCATGATCGCGGTCACCTTCGCGCTCATCGGCTTCTTTGCCTTCGTCATCATGCGCGTGACCACGCCGCAGATGACGACGCTGTTCACCGATCTCAGCGTCGAGGATTCCTCCAGCATTATCAAGGATCTGGAACGCCAGGGCATCCAGTTCGAGCTGCGTAATGAAGGCAGCATCATCATGGTGCCCAAGGACAAGGTCACGCGGCTGCGCATGAAGCTTGCAGAAGGCGGCCTGCCCAAGGGTGGCGGCGTCGGCTACGAGGTGTTCGACAAGTCGGACGCACTCGGCACCACCAGCTTCGTCCAGAACATCAATCATCTGCGCGCGCTGGAGGGTGAGCTCGCCCGCACCATCCGCGCCATCGACCGTATCCAGGCCGCCCGCGTCCACCTCGTCCTGCCGGAGCGCCCGCTGTTCTCGCGCGAGGCGCCGGAGCCGTCAGCCTCGATCGTGGTGCGGGTCCGTGGCTCGCTGGAAGCGCAGCAGATCCGCGCCATCCGCCATCTTGTCGCCTCCGCCGTCAACGGGCTGAAACCGCAGCGCGTCTCGATCGTCGACGAATCCGGTCAGCTGCTCGCCGATGGTGCGGCGACCGACCCCGACCAGGCGCTCGGCGACGAGCGCCGCACCACGTTCGAGAAGCGGATGCGCAAGCAGGTCGAGGACATCGTCTCCTCGGTGGTCGGCTCGGGCCGTGCCCGGGTGCAGCTCTCCGCCGATTTCGACTTCAACAAGATCACCCAGACCTCCGACAAGTTCGATCCCGAAGGCCGCGTGTTGCGCTCAAGCCAGACCCGGGAAGAGAGCAGTCTCACGGCCGACAATAACGGCCAGGTCACCGTCAACAACGAGCTGCCTGGCAATTCATCGGGCGGCACGGCGGTCGCGGCCCGTGATCAGAGCAAGAAGACCGAAGAAACCAATAACTACGAGATCTCCCGCACCACCAAGACCGAGGTGACCGAGGCCGGCCGCGTCAACCGCATCTCGGTCGCGGTGCTGGTCGACGGCATCTACTCCAAGAACGAGAAGGGCGATCTGGTCTATCAGGACCGCACCAAAGAGCAGCTCGACCGCATCGCCACGCTGGTGCGCTCGGCGATCGGCTTCGACCAGAAGCGCGGCGACCAGGTCGAGGTCGTCAACCTGCGCTTTGCGGATGCGCCGTCGACCGCCCCGATCGCCGAGCCATCGGGCTTCCTCGGCATGCTGCAGTTCACCAAGGACGACGTGATGTACTTCGTCGAGCTCGGCGTGATGATGCTGCTCGGCCTCGTCGTGATGTTCATGGTGATCCGGCCGCTGGTGAAGCGGATCCTCGCCTCCGACGAGGTCGCAGCCTTGACCAGCGCGCTGAGCGCCCCTGCGCTGACCGACGAATCCACTTCCGCCTCGGGCGGCGGCCACGCGCTGGTCCCGAGCGGCAATGCCACGGCGAGCGCGATCGACGTCGCCACCATCCAGGGCCAGGTCCACGCCCAGTCCGTTCATCGCGTCGGCGAGCTCGCCGAGCGCAACCCCAATGAAACCGTCGCCATCATCCGCCAATGGCTGAGCGAACCCGCGAAATGATGAAGTGAACTGACATGGCCCCTTCCCTGCAAAACGCCAACTCGCAAGACATCACCAGCGTCATCTCGACGCTCGGCCAGCGTGCCGGCAACAGGTCCAAGGACGGCAAGTCCGAGCCGTTGGCGGGACCGAAGCGCGCCGCAATCCTGATGCTGGCACTGGGCGAGCAGTATGGCGGCAAGATCTGGTCGCTGCTCGACGACGAAGAGGTGCGCCAGCTCTCGCTGGAGATGTCCACCCTCGGCACGGTCGAGGTCGACACGGTCGAGGACATGCTGCTCGAATTCGTCTCGCGCATGTCGGCATCCGGCGCGCTGATGGGCAATTTCGACGCCACCGAGCGACTGCTGCAGCAATACCTGGCGCCCGAGCGCGTCAACGGCATCATGGACGAGATCCGCGGCCCGGCGGGGCGCAACATGTGGGAGAAGCTCTCCAACGTGCAGGAAGAGGTGCTCGCCAATTACCTGAAGAACGAATACCCGCAGACCATCGCGGTGGTGTTGTCCAAGCTCAAGCCGGAGCACGCCGCACGCGTCCTCGGCATCCTGCCCGAAGAGCTGGCGCTCGATGTCGTCAACCGCATGCTGAAGATGGAGGCGGTGCAGAAGGAGGTCATCGAGAGCGTGGAGAAGACGCTTCGCGTCGAATTCATGTCGAACCTGTCACAGACGCGCCGCCGCGATGCCCACGAGGTGATGGCGGAAATCTTCAACAATTTCGACCGCCAGACCGAAACCCGCTTCATCACCTCGCTGGAAGAGGAGAACCGGGAGTCGGCCGAGCGCATCAAGGCCCTGATGTTCACCTTCGACGACCTCGTCAAGCTGGACTCCGGCTCCGCCCAGACGTTGATGCGCAACGTCGACAAGGACAAGCTCGCCGTCGCGCTGAAGAGCGCCAACGAGGACGTCCGCAACTTCTTCTTCGGTAACATGTCCTCACGCGCCGCCAAGATGCTCCAGGACGACATGGCAGCGATGGGACCGGTCCGCCTGCGCGATGTCGACGAGGCGCAGGCGCTGCTGGTCAACCTCGCCAAGGACCTCGCCGCCAAGGGGGAGATCATGCTGACCAAGAACCGCGCTGACGACGAGTTGGTGTACTGATGGCGGCACCCGCGAAATTCCTGTTCGACAACGACTTCTCCGCGCCCGACCGGACGCGCGAGAAGGCTGCGAGCGCAGCCGAGATCGCGCAGAAGATCGCCGCCGCCGAGGCGCGCGCCTACCAGGCAGGATTCGACGCCGGACAGCGCGAGGCCAAGGCCGAGAGCGACCGCCGCGTCGCGCTCGCCATGGAGGAGATCAACATCTCGGTCAGGGGCATCGCCTCGGGCATCGGCACTATCGAGGCCAGGATGGAGACCGAGGCGGTCGACGTCGCGGTCGCGGTGGCGCGCAAGCTGTGCGCCGACCTGATCGCCGCCGAGCCGCTCGGCGAGATCGTCGCGCTGGTCAAGGACTGCTTCTCACACCTGGTCGCAACGCCGCACCTGGTCGTTCGCATCAACGACGCGCTCTACGAGAGCGCGCGCGAGCGGATCGAGCGGCTCGCCAAGCAGAGCGGCTTCGAGGGCCGGCTGGTGATCCTGGCCGAGCCGGAGATTGCGACCGGCGACTGCCGGATCGAATGGGCCGATGGCGGCGTCGTGCTCGAGCGCGGCGCCATTCTTGGCAAGATCGACGAACTCGTCGGACGCTATATCGCGTCCCGCAAGGGGAACTAGGCCATGAGCAACACCGACGGGCAGGTCCCGCTTCCTGATCTCAACGGCCCGATGGCGCAGACCGGCACCGATGTCGGCTACAACGAGGACGAATACGCCGCCCGCGTTGCCGCCGACCTCGAGGCCGTGTTCGACGTGCCGGTGCAGGTTTCGGCGGTGCTCGGCCGTTCGAAGATGGATGTCGCCGACCTGTTGAAGCTCGGCCCCGGCACCGTGCTCGAACTCGACCGGCGCGTCGGCGAGGCCATCGACATCTACGTCAACAACCGCCTCGTCGCCCGCGGCGAGGTGGTGCTGGTCGAGGACAAGCTCGGCGTGACCATGACGGAAATCATCAAGACCGAACGCAGCTAATGGTTTGAACATGATCTTTCCCGGAAAACCGCTGCGCACTTTTTCCGGATCATGCTGTAGCGCAACGCAGGGAATAGGGCGCGCCAGCGCGAACAGACGGACAGGAGACTGACATGCGGCTTCTCATCGTTGGCACACTGAAGGGCCAGCTCACCACTGCCACCAAGATCGCGATGGAGAACGGCGCCACCGTGACCCACGCCGAGGACCACGAGCAGGCGATGCGTGTGCTGCGCGGCGGCAAGGGCGCCGACCTGCTGCTGGTCGACGTCGCCCTCGACATCCGCGATCTCGTGATGCGACTGGAAGCCGAGCACATCCATGCTCCCATCGTCGCCTGCGGTATCACCAACGACGCCCGCGCCGCGGTCGCTGCGATCCACGCCGGCGCCAAGGAATACATCCCGCTGCCGCCGGAGCCGGAGCTGATCGCCGCCGTGCTCGCCGCGGTCGCCAATGATTCCCGCGAGCTCATCTATCGCGACGACGCCATGGCGCGCGTGGTCAAGCTCGCCCAGCAGATCGCGGGCTCGGACGCCTCGGTAATGGTCACCGGCGAATCCGGCACCGGCAAGGAAGTTCTGGCGCGCTACGTCCATTCACGCTCGGCCCGTGCCAAACGCCCCTTCATCTCCATCAACTGCGCCGCGATCCCCGAGCATCTGCTGGAATCCGAGCTGTTCGGTCATGAGAAGGGCGCCTTCACCGGTGCGGTCGCCCGCCGTATCGGCAAGTTCGAGGAGGCGACCGGCGGCACGCTCCTGCTGGACGAAATCTCCGAGATGGACGTCCGCCTGCAGTCGAAACTGCTCCGCGCTATCCAGGAGCGCGTGATCGACCGCGTCGGCGGCACCAAGCCCGTCCCCGTCGACATCCGCATCATTGCGACCTCGAACCGCAACCTGGCCGAGGCCGTACGCGAAGGTACGTTCCGCGAGGATCTGCTGTTCCGCCTCAACGTCGTGAACCTGAAGATCCCGCCGCTGCGCGAGCGTCCTGCCGACATCCTCGAGCTCGCCCAGCATTTCGTGAAGAAGTATGCCGAGGCCAACGGCGTGCCGCTGCGCCCGATTTCGGCGGAAGCGCGCCGCGTGCTCTCGACCAACCGCTGGCAGGGCAACGTCCGCGAGCTCGAGAACACCATGCATCGCGCGGTGCTGATGGCGCAGGGCGACGAGATCGGCGCTGACGCCATCATCACGCCGGACGGAGACCGCCTCGACGTCGCCAGGACCGCGCCGGCAGTGGCACACGCCACGATGGCCGCCGAGCAGGTGACGCGGGCACTGGTCGGACGCACGGTCGCCGACGTCGAGCGCGACCTGATCCTGGAGACGCTGAAGCATTGCCTCGGCAACCGGACGCACGCCGCCAATATCCTCGGCATCTCGATCCGCACGCTGCGCAACAAGCTCAACGAATATGCCGACGGCGGCATCCCGATCCCGCCCGCCGGCACGCCGGGTGAATATCCCCGCATGCCGGCGATGGGGGCATGAGGCGGCCTCCGCGTTCATTGAGAGAATGCAATGCCCGGGCCTAGTCCCGGGCATTATCTTTGCGGGCGAACACGTTCGCCAAGGCCCCGCGCAAAATAGTCGAAAACAACCCCATGCAAAGTAGCCGGTGGCTCCACGGTCGCCATGCCGAACCTAGGATGCCGAAGCGGCGACTATACAAGCGCGACAAGCGACAGCCGCTACACCGACTATCAATGCGAGGTTGTATGAAACACGAAAATCCCATTCTCTCCTTCGCCCGGGATTTCTCGGGGGACGATGCTGCGATCATGGCTCAAGTGGAGGCCTGGATCGCCGATCCGCCGGTAGGCCCGGAGACGGTCGGCTTTTATGGAGCGGAGGACTACGAGCCAACCACGCGAAGCTTTCTGGCAACGGCCACCCTGCTCGACGGCCAGGGCAAGCTATGTTCGGCCGAGGACAAATACCTCAACGAGATATTCGGCCGCTGGCGTAACCAAGGAGCCATCGATCCCACTGCTCTTCCGCCCGCGGTCAAAGCCGTTTTCGGGCCGTGCATCACGCCGGAAGGAATTGAGAACCTTTCTGACGAGAACTCGGTTTCCGCATATCGCAAGACCGTGTGGTCTCTTTATGCTCAGGCGACCGAGGAGCTCGAACAACACATCGGCTCCCGCGGGCGGGTCCTGCTTTCCATCGATGCGACAGACGGCGATACGATGTTTTTCGCTCTGGTGACGCCAGAGATCGCGCAGCGCTGGCGCGACAAGGCCCTCAGCGAGCAGGATGGCTATCGCGCTGGCGTGCGCTCGCCGATGTGGGACCGGTTCTGGGACCATATGGGCTATGCCTTGGGGCCCTATTGGGCAACGGAGGACCATGAGGGCTACCCGCCGGGAATACGCTTGCGCAACGAGACGATCCCCTTCGCCGAATGAACGTGATGGTGGGGACATCAACGGCGAAACGACCGGATTCGTTGCGCGCACGTCGCCTCGATGAAGCCCGAGTCATCCTGCAATCTTGACGTATCGCTTGAAGGAAATCGTTCATGACCGGGCGAAATTGGTTGTGGGCTCTGCTCGTACTTGCCGCATTGGGGGCGTTGGCTTCGGTTTGGCAAGTCATTTGGGGCAGGTCTGCGCCAGCGACGAAGATAGCGGTTCTTGATGGGCAATCTCGGATCGTGCGCGAGATCACATCGGATCGCGAACTGGCAATGTTCGATGATCTCTGGTCGCGGCGTGTGGATGCTGGAGCTGGGGCTATCATGCGCCATTCCTACAAGCTTCAAATCGTCCGCAACGGACGCAGCACGAGCTGGCTCTATGATCCCGCCGGCCTGACGCAGGTTCTTGCAGTGCATAAGCGCTCCGTTTACCTGCTGCCGTCAGCAGACGAACTCAACACGTTGCTCGATATTGCCGCCCGATGAGCAACAAACGAGATGCTCGCCTCTCGGCCACCTGACGCTCCTTCAGGCCGTCCGTACCGGGGCACGAGAAGGCGCCCGACGGGACACAAGGTGATCATGGCAAGGAAATGGCTGATCGCGACGACGGGGGGAGCTGTCGTCGCGGCGATCGGCTCTGCCGCCTATATCAGCGCTGACGTCGCTTGCACGCACGCCCAGCCATGTCCGACGAAATCAAGCGCCGATGCGGTGAGCGCTGACGGCTCGGTCGTGTTGGGGACCGTTCGCTATCGCCCGTTTCGCTGGACCCGCGCTACCGGCGTGACCGGCTCGACGAGCTGACGTCAGCCAATGCCGTGAATGGCGACGGCTCGGTGATCGTTGGCAGTGGGAACGTCGCGGGAGATCGTGAAGGCTATCAAGCCCTTCGCTGGGCCAGCAGGGGCGGCACGACCGATCTCGGCACGCTGGGGGGACCTTCGTCCAGCGCCTTTGGTGTCAGCACGGACGGTTCGGTCGTGGTCGGGTCCGCCCAGATCCCCGATACCTCCGACGAGGGGTTCTACATCTTCCACGCATTCCGCTGGACCAGCAGCACCGGCATGGTCGATCTCGGCACGCTCGGAGGACACAAATCCAGCGCGCGCGGTGTGAGCGCCGACGGCGCGGTGGTGGTGGGGTCGAGCCACACTCCCGAGCAGGATGAACACGCCTTTCGCTGGACCAGCGATACCGGCATGATCGATCTGGGAACGCTCGGAGGCCCCACTTCCGGCGCCCACGACACAAGCGCAGACGGATCGGTGGTCGTTGGAAGTAGCATGACCTCGCGCTGGGACGGCAATCACGCCTTTCGCTGGACACGCTGCACAGGAATGGTCGATCTTGGCACGCTCGGCGGGAGGGAATCCAATGCGCTTGCGGTGAGCGCGGATGGCTCGGTGGTCGTGGGATATGCCGAGACCGCCGATGGGACAGCGCATGCCTTTCGCTGGACCGCCGAAGCCGGCATGCTCGACCTCGGCTCCCCCGAAGCGGAATCGTACGCCACCGGAATAACCGCTGACGGTGCGACCATTGTGGGAAGAAGCGTGACTGACGATTCAGCGTTTCACGCATTTCGCTGGACCGCGCCCGATCACAGCCGACCTTCGGCACGCGTGGAGCGCCTTGTTCCTCCGTCGATGGAATAACTTCGCGCTATGGTTTGCGGGGCATGGCCGACTTGCAAGGCCGGGCCCCGTTCGGGGACTAGGTCGCGGATGCGATACGCCGTATAAGCGCCGCAGGACAAACTTGCGGGGCCGACATGGGCGAGACTCAAATCACGGATTGGCTGGCGTCGCAGAAGCAGGCGATGATCGACCTGTTGCGCGAGGTCGTGAACATCGATTCCGGATCCTACGACAAGGCCGGCGTGGACGCGGTCGGCGCGCGCTTCGAGCGGCATTTTACCGAGCATGGCATTTCGAGCTGGCGAGAGCCGAACGGCACCTATGGCGATGCGCTCCATGCGACCGTTGCCAAACCCGGCAGCAACGAAAAGCCGATCCTCCTGATGGGGCATCGCGACACGGTGTTCGGCAAAGGCGAGGCCGGACGACGCCCGTTTACCATCAAAGACGGCCGCGCCTATGGCCCGGGGGTCGCGGACATGAAGGCTGGCCTTGTCATGAACGTGTTCGTTGCGGCTGCCTTCCAGACGTTCGGCGGCGGCCCGCACCCGATCAAGGTGCTGATCACCTCGGACGAAGAGATCGCCTCGCCCTCGTCGCGGCCGGTGATCGAGCGCGAGGGACGATCCGCGCGCGCCGTCTACAATTCCGAGCCGGGACGACCGAACGGCAACGTGGTCACGAGCCGCAAGGGCGGCATCTTCATGCACCTTGCCGTCACCGGCAAGGCCGCACATTCCGGCGCGAATTTCGCGGCCGGCGTCAGCGCGATCGGCGAGCTTGCAAACAAGATCGTCCATATCCACGCGCTGACCGATCTGTCCAAGGGAATCACCCTGAACGTCGGGTTGATCTCGGGCGGACAGTCCGTGAATACGACGGCGCCTTATGCCGAGGGCCAGATCGATCTGCGCTATGTCGAGCCGAGAGATCGCGACGCCGTAATGGCCGCGATCGAGCAGATCGTCGCCACCTCTTACGTGCTGGGCACGAGCGCCACGCTGACGATCAAGGGCGAGTTCGTGCCGGCGGTTCAGAGCGAGGCGTCGAAGACGCTGTTCGAGAGTTACCAGGGCGCCGCACGCGACGTCGGGCTGACCACGCTCACCGGCGAGTTCTCCGGCGGCTGCGCCGATTCAGGCTTCACCGCCGCCGTCGGTACTCCGACGATTTGCGGCCTCGGCCCGGTCGGCGGACTTGCGCACACGGCCGAGGAATATCTCGAGCTCGACAGCATCGTCCCGCGCGCACAGGCGCTGGCGCTGGCGATCTTGCGGAGCTAGTAGCTCTCGTAGGGTGGGTTAGCCGAAGGCGTAACCCACCACTTCTCTCTTCGCGCGGAAAGCAAGGTGGTGGGTTACGCTTCGCTAACCCACCCTACGCATGTTCACGAATAGCTCGGCGCGTCGGGATTGCGGAAGATGTGGATGGGGTCGCCGGGCACGATGTGCCGGCCGGTGAGCATCGCATAGGCGTAGAGCGCGAGATAGGCGATCGCGAGCGCGCCGACGGCGTAGAAGGCCCAGGTCGCAACGCGTTTCATGCCGGCTCCATCGCCTCCTCCGGGAGGCTCTGGTGGCGCTTCTAGATCGAGGGAAACGAAAAGACCAGCCCGGAAGGCCGCCGGACGGTCAAATGACGCCCCGGCCCCGTGTGCGAACATTAAAGCGCGATGAGATTGGGATGAATCATCATCGCGCTTTAGGTTGTTGTTTGAGCATGATCTTTTCGGAAAACCGCTTCACACTTTTCCGGATCATGCTCTAACCTCGACGAGCCTCGCTGCGTCCTCATCCTGATCGACCGCGACATATTGTCCGTGCCAATAGGCGAGCGCTGCGTTGCGGCTCGAGCTCCGGACGTCGCGCACGCGGCCGATGACGATGCCATGCGAGTGACGCTCGACGATCTCCTCAACCTCGCAGTCAAGCGCGGCCAGCGCGCCGGCGAGCAGCGGGACGCCGGAGACGGCTGTTACCCAGTCACTGCCGGCGAAGCGATCGGCGCCCTTCAGCCCGCCCTTGCCGGCAAAGCGCTCGGCGAGGTCGAGCTGGTCGGCGTTGAGGATATTCACGCCAAAGGCGCCGTTACGCTTGATCAGCGGGAACGAGGAGGCGTCACGGTTGATGCTGACGAGCAGTGTCGGCGGATCGACCGACAGCGACGTCACCGAAGTGACCGTCATGCCGGTGATGTCCCTGCCGCGGCCAGCCGTGATGACGCTGACGCCACCGGTGAGGTGGCGCATGGCGCCGCGGAAATCGGCGGAGGAGATGGTGGTGTCGGTCATGATATGGCGGGCTATCACGTTCATGGCAAGCTCCCCGAAATCAGGGCTCCTGTTATCTAGGTACGCTCATCCGCCGAAAGAAGATGTCGCAGGATCGAGCCTTCGAGGCCCGCGAGCTCCACCGAGCCGCGCTCGCGCGGCCGCGGCGCATTGACCGTGACGTCATGCGCGATGCGGCCCTCCTCGATCACGAGCACGCGATCGGCCAGCGCAACGGCCTCGGCGACGTCGTGCGTCACGAGGATCGCCGTAAAGCCCTGGTCGCGCCAGACGCGCTCCAGGAGCCGCTGCATCGAGATGCGGGTCAAGGCATCCAGCGCGCCGAGCGGCTCGTCGAAGGCGAGCACGCGGGGCTGGCTGACAAGCGCGCGCGCCAGCGCCACGCGCTGCTTCTGGCCACCCGACAACACCGAGGGCCACTGGTCGCGCTTATCAGCGAGCCCGACCTCGGTCAGCGCGTGCTCGGCGCGCGGATGCGCATCGGAAGAGGCGCGGTCGCGCCCCAACCCGACCTCGACGTTCGACAACACACGTGCCCAGGGCAACAGCCGAGGCTCCTGGAACATCACCCTGATATCCTCGGGCCGCGCCGCCTCGCCGAAGCTGATGGCTCCGGCATCGATCTTGTCGAGTCCGGCTATCAGCCGCAGCAGCGTGCTCTTGCCGCAACCGCTCTTGCCGACGATCGCGACGAACTGGCCGGCGGGGATGTGCAGGTCGATGCCACGCAGCACCTCGTTGTCGCCGAAGGATTTGCGCAAGCCGCGAATGGTGAGCGACAGGCCGGACGTCGGCTGGTCCTGACGTGCAACACGGGCCTGCCGGGCAAAGCTGGTGCGCTCGGCGCGTTCTGTCTCGGGAAGGAGAAGGGCTGTCTGCATGTTTGTCTCAGCGTTTCTGGAAGGCAGGATGCCAGGCGAGCGTCAGGCGCTCGAGCAGGCGCGAGGCGCTGTCGGCGAGCTTGCCGAGCAGGGCGTAGATCAGGATCGACAGCACCACAACGTCGATCAGCATGAATTCGCGCGCCTGCATCGCCATGTAGCCGAGGCCGGAGGACGCCGCGATCGTCTCGGCGACGATCAGCGTCAGCCACATGATGCCGAGCGCGAAGCGGATGCCGACGAAGATCGATGGCAGCGCACCGGGAAAGATCACGCGGCGAAACAACTCGCCGTCGCTCATGCCGTAGATGCGGCCCATCTCGATGAGCTGCGGGTCGACGGTGCGAATGCCATGCAGCGTGTTGAGATAGATCGGGAAGAAGACGCCAAGCGCCACCAGGAACAGCTTTGCACTCTCATCGATGCCGAACCACAGGATGACGAGCGGGATCAGCGCCAGATGCGGCACGTTGCGCACCATCTGAAGCGTCGTGTCGGTCAGCTTTGACGAGAGCTGCGAAAGGCCATTTGCTAGTCCGAAAGCAAAGCCGATGCTGCCGCCGATCAGAAAACCGATCGAGGCGCGCCAGAAGCTGACCCAGATGTTGCGGACGAGCTCGCCGGAGAGCAGCAGCTTCCAGCCCGCGAGCGCGACGTCGCTCGGTGCCGGCAGCACTCGCGTCGAGACGAGGCCGGCGACGCAGGCGATCTGCCAGACGACGATGATGGCGAGCGGCACGATCCACTGGATCAGACCGTCGGCGCGCGGCAGGCGGACGCTGCGCGGAAGGGGAATGCTGTCGATAAGGCTCATGACTGCGACACCTGCTTCTGCGGACGGAAATCGCTGCCGACGGTCTCGCCGAACGGACCGCCATTGAAGTGAAGCTTCGTCACGTTGCTCGGCAGCTCGAGCGAGAGCAGCGGGAACACCAGCTCCGCGAAGCGATAGGCTTCCTCGAGATGCGGATAGCCCGACAGGATGAAGGTATCGATGCCGAGATCCTGATATTCCCTGATGCGAGCCGCGACGGTCTGGGCGTCGCCGACCAGCGCCGTTCCGGCGCCGCCGCGCACGAGGCCGACACCAGCCCAGAGGTTCGGGCTGATCTCGAGCTTGTCGCGCCTGCCGCCATGCAGCTGTGCCATGCGCTGCTGGCCGACCGAATCCATGCGCGCAAAGTTCTTCTGCGCCAGCGCGATGGTCTCGTCGCTGACATGCTTGATCAGCTCGTTGGCAGCCCGCCAGGCCTCTTCGTTGGTCTCGCGCACGATGACATGCAGACGGATGCCGAAGGACAGCTTTCGCCCGCGTAGCGCCGCAACCTCCCTCACCTTGGCGATCTTCTCGGCGACCTGCGCCGGAGGCTCGCCCCAGGTGAGATATTTATCGACGGCGTCGACGGCGACGTCGATGCCGGCATCCGACGAGCCGCCGAAATAGAGCGGCGGACGCGGCGACTGCACCGGGTGGAACAGCAGCTTGCCATCCTCGATGCGGATGTGCTTGCCCTCGACATTCACGGTCTTGCCGGCAAGCAGGTCGCTATAGACGTTGAGGAACTCGCGGGTGACCTCGTAGCGTTCATCATGGGCGAGGAAGATGCCATCGCCCTTGTTCTCGACGGGGTCGCCGCCGGTGACGACGTTGACCAGGAGCCGGCCGTTGGTGACGCGGTCGAGCGTGGCGGTCATGCGCGCGGCAGCGCTTGGCGATTGCAGGCCGGGCCTGACAGCAACGAGATAGCGCAGCCGCTCGGTGAACGGCGCGACCGCGGAGGCAACGATCCAGGAATCCTCGCAGCTCCGTCCCGTCGGTAGTAGCACGCCGTAATAGCCGAGTTGGTCAGCCGCCTGCGCGATCTGGCGCAGGTAGTTGAAATTCACTTCGCGGCCGCCGATGCCGGTGCCGAGATAGCGGCCGTCGCCATGGGTCGGCAGGAACCAGAGTATGTTGGCGTTACCTTGCTTGCTCATGACCTTGCTCATGTTCCCGGCCTCCGCGCCACGTCGGAGATCTTGATTGCTTTGGGGATCAGGTTGAGTGCGAAGAACGCATCAGCAACCTGCTGCTGATCGGCGATCACGGAGTCGGTGATCGGCTTGATGCCGTAGGACTGGCGCTTGAGCGCCACCTCGACCACGGGCACGGACAGTCCGATCGACGGCGCGAGTTGCTCGGCAACCGCATGGATGTCGCCCTTGGCCCAGTCGTCGACCGCGCGGAGCTCGTCGAGCACGGTGTCGACAATCTTTGGATTGGCCTCGATGAACTTCTTCGAGGAGAAATAGAACTGATAGTTCGCCACGATGTTGGTGCCGTCGGCGAGCGTCCGCGCGCCGGTTGCGGCTTCGGCGGCCGACTGGAACGGATCCCAGATCACCCAGGCATCGATCGATCCGCGCTCGAAGGCGGCGCGGGCATCGGCGGGTGCCAGGAACACCGGCTCGATCTCGGAATATTTGACACCGGCCTTCTCCAGCGCCTTGACGAGGAGATAATGAACGTTGGAGCCCTTGTTCAGCGCGACCTTCTTGCCCTTGAGATCGGCGACCGACTTCAGCGGGCTGTCCTTCGGCACCAGGATCGCCTCGCCCTTCGGCGCCGGCGGCTCATAGGCGATATACTGGATCGGCGCACCGGCAGCCTGCGCGAAGATCGGCGGGGCTTCGCCGGTGTTGCCGAAATCGATCGCGCCGACGTTGAGCGCTTCGAGCAGCGGCGGGCCGGAGGGAAATTCCGTCCACACCACCCTGTAGCCTTCCGCCGCGAGCTTCGGCTCCAGCGTGCCCTTGCTCTTCAGGAGCACCAGCTTGCCGTATTTCTGGTAGCCGATGCGGACGACCTTGTCCTGGCCGTAGGATGTGCCGACAGCCGCCGCCACGATGCCCAGCGACAGCACGATGGCCGCGATCACGCGTTGAACGATACGCCTCATGTTCAAACCTTTGGAAATGGGAAGGCTGGTCGGCACGGTCAGGCTGCCGTGTTGCGCCAGACGATGTCGCGGATGGCGATGGGCTTCGGGATCAGGCCGAGCTTGTAGAAGCGATCGGCGACACCCTGCTGGGTCGCGGTGATGTCCTCGGTGACGGGCCCGACGACGAAGGACGAGCGGTTGGCTGCAATGGTCTGGATGTCGAGGGGAATGCCGGTCACTGCGGCGAGTGACTTCGCGACTTCATCGCGATGCTGCTCGGCCCAGCGGCCGGTCGCCGCCGTCACCTCAACGATCTGTTGCAGGACAGAACCGTGGTTCCTCGCGAAATCGCGGTTGGCGATATAGAACGAGTTGGTCTTGGTGACCTCGCGTGCGTTGATCAGGATGCGGCCGTTCTGCTTGGTCTCGCCGATCGCAAAATACGGATCCCAGATCGCCCACGCATCGATGCTGCCATTCGCAAACGCCGGACCGGCATCTGGCGGCGTCAGATAGACCGGCGTGATGTCAGCATAGGTGAGGCCGGCCTTCTCCAGCGCCTGTACCACGACGTTGTGAGCGCTCGACCCCTTGGTGAATCCTATGCGCCTGCCTTTCAGCTCGGCAATCGAGCGGATCGGCGAGTCCTTGGGGACAAGAATGCCTTGGCCGTTGGTGATCGGCTGGCCTGCCGCATAAACGATCGCCGCGCCCGCCGCCTGGGCAAACACCGGCGGGGAATCGCCGACCGCACCATAGTCGATGCTGCCGACATTCATCGCCTCCATCATCGGCGGGCCGGAGGAGAACTCGACCCATTTCACCTCGATGCCTTGCGAAGAGAAATGTTTTTCCAACGCGGCCTGCTGTCGCGTAATGACCAGCACGCCGTTTTTCTGATAGCCGATACGAATCTCATTCACGCCGGTTTGCGCGTCTGCGCGCGACCACAGCGCCGCAAACGCTGCCGTTCCAGCCGTGAGTTTCAGAAAATTCCGACGTTGCATTCCCCGCTCCCGACCGCGAGCGGTCGACATTCATTGCGATGCAGGAATGATGGTGCGCCTTACGGAAGCTGTCGAGACGCCCGGAAAAATAGCGACACGCGCACTGCGGATGCGGCAATGCGCATGATTAATCTTTCAATTGCCGAAGCGAATGCAGAGAGAAATTTTCCGCACGCGAACGTGAAATCGCACCCGGCCGCGCGACCTTTCACGCGCTAGTGACTCCACCACACCGGCAGGTTCAACAGACCTCGGAACGCCCAACCACCGATCCGCACCGGCTCGTCGTCGACGATCTGCAAGTTCTTCGCCTTCGCGAATACGGTCGGCAGGGCAACGTCGGCGATCATGGCGCGCGACGCCCAGGCGCCGGCGCAGAAATGCGGGCCGGCGCCGAAGGCGACGCTCTTTGAGGCATCACGTCTCACGTCGAATTCATCGGCACGCTCAAAATGCTTCTCGTCGCGATTGGCTGAGCCGAACATCAGGAACACGCGCTCGTTGGCCTCGAACGAGACCTCGCGGATGGTCCACGGCTTTGCAATCCGGCGCGGCGACATGCCGATCGGCGAAATCCAGCGGGCATATTCCTCGAACGCCTGGAGCCACGATACTTCGCCGCGCCGGACGAGTTCGAACTGGTCAGGATGGGTGAGGAGCGCCCAGAGGGTTCCGGCGATGGCCTTGCGCGGCTCATTCTGGCCGCCTGAGATCGCCAGCTTGACGTTGGCGCGCACACTCTGCATCGGCATGCCCGATGCCAGCATCACGCCCAACAAGCTCTGGTCCGGATTTTTCTGCATGACCGGCAGCATGTCGTCGATCGCCGCGTCGATGCCGGCGGTCGCCCCATGGCAGCGCGCTTCCACGGCGGGATCGCCAGTATAGTTCGCGATGCCATCGATCATCGCCTGCGACCAGGCGTCCATCTCGGCAAAGCCGATATTGGTGAGGCCGGTGATCGACTTCAGGCATTCGCCCGAGAACGGCAGCGCGAAGTCGCGCATGAAATCGATCCGCGTGTCCGGCTCGATGCCATCGATGATGCGATCGGCATGGGCCTGGAACTGCGCGGTCCAGTGCGCCTTCACCGTCTTGGGCGAGATGGTCGGAAATATCGCACGACGCTCGACCTGGTGCGCCTCGCCATCCTTGCGCATCATGTTGTGGCCCATCAGCTTGTTCATGAGCCCCTCGGGCTGGTGCGAGGAGAACACGTCGATCTTCTTTTCGGAGATCGAGATGTCGTCGCGGCTCACGAGCAGCGTCGAGCCGAGCTGCGGCACGAAGGCGATCGGCGCCTCCTTGCGCATTTTCGCAAGCATCGGATAGGGATCGTTCCAGAACGAGACCGGGTCAATATCGATGCGCGGCGCGGTGCTCAAGCTCGTTTCCTCGGAATTCTTGTTTGCTTCTCTCAAAGGATATCAACATCGGCATCGCGCCGGAAGCCAGCCGTTCCAATGCCTCATGGGTCGCGGCTCTGCGCAGCAGCGCAGCGCGTCCGGGACCCGAGGATGAACGAATTTGCGGACAGTCTCGTGTCCCGGACGCAGGGCAGCGCCACTTCCGCGGTGCGCTGCTGAGCCGGGGCCTATGCCGGACGATGCGGAGCACCCTACCCCGCCGCCGCTTTCGCCGGCGGCACGTTGATCGCGAGCTTGCCGTAGCGATCGGTAAAGGCTTGCGTGTCGATCTCCTCGAGCTCGATCTCGCCGCTCATCACGGCCCTCTTCCAGGCCTCCTGCTCCGGATCGTTCTGGAACTCCGGCATCACCTCGCGCGCGAACAACTCGAGCGACTCGCAGATGTGTTCATGGCTGTTCTTGCCGGCCTGGTTGAGCAGGATCACCTGGTCGATATGGGAGGTGCGGAAGCGCCGGAGCTTTTTGCGGATCGTTTCCGGCGAGCCGATCAGGCCGCCGCGCAGCGCGGCCTCCTGCGCTTCAGGATTGTCGCGCTTCCACTTGTTGTACTCGTCCCACATGTTGACGGTGCCGGGCGCCGGCCGCTGGCGGTTCTGCGAGGCGCCGTAGAAGCGCAGCGCGAACTGGAAGAAGGTTGCGCCATCGGCCCGCGCTCGCGCCTCCTCATCCGTCTTCGCGCACATGAAGAACGACACCAGCGCCATGTTCGGGTTGATCTCGTAGTCTGCCAATTTGTGCAGCCGCTTGGTCATCGCGTTGTAATAGGCGTGCACCCACGCATGCGCGGCGTCCGCGCTGACGAACTGGAAGCCGAGCGCGCCAAAGCCGTGGCGGCCGGCACGCTCGATGGTCGGAAGCTGCGAGCAGGCCATCCATAGGGGCGGGTGCGGCTTCTGCAGCGGTTTCGGCACGACGTTGCGCAGGGGCATGTCGAACCATTTCCCGTGATGCTCGCAGCCGCCATCCCGAAACATCGGGAAGATCGCGCGCACCGCCTCCTCGAAGATCTCCTTCTTGGTCTCCATGTCGCGGCCGAACGGCTCGAGTTCGGTTATCGAAGCGCTCTCGCCCATGCCGAACTCACAGCGGCCATTACTGAGGAGATCGAGCACCGCGACGCGCTCGGCGACGCGCGCGGGATGGTTGGTGGTGAGCTGGAGGATGCCGTGGCCGAGGCGGATCTGTCGCGTGCGCTGGCTCGCGGCGGCCAGGAAGGATTCCGGCGACGGCGAGTGCGAATATTCTTCGAGGAAGTGATGCTCGACCACCCAGGCGTGGTCGTAGCCGAGGCTATCGGCAAGTTCCATCTGAGTCAGGGCATTCTGGTAGAGCCGGAGCTCGTCGCCCGCCACCCACGGACGCGGCAATTGCAGCTCATAGAAGATGCCGAACTTCATGACGCCTCTCCCAAGATTGTTTTTATTGCGGGCATCTTATTGAGCGGGGCCGCACTGTCCATGGCGCCCCAATTCCGCCCGGCGGGACGCCAGCGCAAAACATCGAAAACAACCCCATGCAAAGTAGCCGATAGCTTCCCGCCCCGCTCGTCGCAGCCGTGTGGTGAAGTGCCTGCAGACCGTTGATTCAGATCAAGGAGATCTGCCGTCCGATACCTATGGTGTGGCCAGGTAACGGCCCGGAAGCCGTCCAATTCCTAAATTTCAGAGAGACCGAATATGTCGGCCCCTGACGACACGACTGGGCGCGTGCGCCGCAAGCGCATGGAGATCTTTGCGTTCCTGTTCCTGACCGCGGTTGTGATGCCCGCCCTCGCGGTCGGAACGGTCGGCAGCTACGGGCTCGCCGTGTGGATCTACCAGATGTTCGCAGGCCCTCCCGGCCCGCCTCCCCCACATTGAATTCCCGCAGCGAAAGACCGAGATCATGGCCCAAGCCACACTCAACCGCCGCGCATTGATCACCGGCAGGGTGCTCAGCGCCGACCGCATCATCCCGCCGCCCGGAGGCGAGATCGCCAGCATTCTGGTGCAGGCGCGCCCCGAGCGCCTGGCGGAGGTCGAGGCCGATATCACGGCTCTGCCCGGCTGCGAAATCCACGGCCGCGATGCGCGCGGCAAGCTGGTCGTCGTTGTCGAAGCGCCGGATGCCGGCAGCCTCGGCACCATGCTCAACGACATCCAGTCCATGCCGCACGTCTATTCCGCGGCGCTCGTCTTTCACGCCATCGAAACTGCCTGAGACCGCGTCGCTGACGCCGGGAGAACCGTTATGACCTCACCGAAGATCGACCGCCGCCAGATGCTGAAGCTGGAGGCCGCGGCGATCGCAGCCGCCGCAGCAGGCATGCCGACGCCGGCACTCGCCGCCAACCTCGTCACCGAGCGTGACGGCAGCGAATTGAAATGGGACAAGGCCGCCTGCCGCTTCTGTGGCACCGGGTGCTCCGTCATGGTCGCAACCAAGGACAACCGCGTGGTCGCCACCCACGGCGACATCAAGGCCGAGGTCAATCGCGGCCTCAACTGCGTCAAGGGCTACTTCCTCTCCAAGATCATGTACGGCCATGATCGCCTGACCCAGCCGATGCTGCGCAAGACGAACGGCAAATACGACAAGGACGGCGAGTTCACACCGGTGTCGTGGGACGAAGCCTTCGACATCATGGCCGAGAAGTGGAAGGACGCGCTGAAGAAGCGTGGGCCCAGCGGCGTCGGCATGTTCGGCTCCGGACAGTGGACGATCTGGGAAGGCTACGCGGCCTCAAAACTCTACAAGGCCGGCTTCCGGAGCAACAACATCGACCCCAACGCGCGCCACTGCATGGCCTCGGCGGTTGCCGGCATGATGCGCACCTTCGGCATCGACGAGCCGGCCGGCTGCTATGACGACATCGAGGCCACCGATGCCTTCGTGCTGTGGGGCTCCAACATGGCCGAGATGCACCCGATCCTGTGGACGCGCGTCACCGACCGCCGCCTCTCCGCGCCACATGTCCGCGTCGCCGTGCTTTCGACCTTCGAGCATCGCTCGTTCGACCTCGCCGACATCGGCATGGTGTTCGTGCCGCAGACCGATCTCTACATCCTCAACGCGATCGCCAACCACATCATCAAGACCGGTCGCGTCAACAAGGATTTCGTCACTGCGCATGCCATCTTCAGGCGCGGGCAAACCGACATTGGCTATGGCCTGCGGCCCGATCATCCCCTTCAGAAGAAGGCGACCGGCGCGGCGAAGGCCAACGACTCCACCGATATGAGCTACGACGAGTTCGCAAAATTCGTGTCGGACTACACGCTGGAGAAAGCGGCAAAGATGTCCGGCGTGCCACTCAATCGGCTCGAGGCGCTGGCCGAACTCTACGCCGATCCCAAGACCAAGGTGGTCTCGTTCTGGACCATGGGCTTCAACCAGCACACCCGCGGCGTCTGGGCCAACAATCTGGTCTACAACATCCATCTCTTGACCGGAAAGATCGCCTCGCCCGGCAACAGCCCGTTCTCGCTGACCGGCCAGCCATCGGCCTGCGGCACCGCGCGCGAGGTCGGCACCTTCTCGCACCGCCTGCCGGCAGACATGGTCGTCACCAACAAGGAGCATCGCGACAAGACCGAGCACATCTGGCAACTGCCGGAGGGCACGATTCCCGACAAGCCCGGCTATCATGCCGTGCTGCAGAGCCGGATGCTGAAAGATGGCCTGCTCAACGCCTACTGGGTGCAGGTCAACAACAACCTGCAAGCGGGACCCAACATCAACGAGGAAACCTATCCGGGCTTCCGCAACCCCGACAATTTCATCGTGGTCTCGGATGCCTACCCGACCGTGACGGCGCTCGCGGCCGACCTCATCCTGCCGACGGCGATGTGGGTGGAGAAGGAAGGCGCCTACGGCAATGCCGAACGGCGCACGCAATTCTGGCATCAGCTCGTTACATCTCCGGGCGAATCCAAATCCGACCTCTGGCAACTCATGGAGTTTTCAAAACGCTTCAAGATCGAGGAGGTCTGGCCCGAGGAGCTGATCGCCAAGAAGGCGGAATATCGCGGCAAGACCCTGTTCGACGTGCTGTACAAGAACGGCCAAGTCGACAAATTCCCGACCTCGGAGATCGAGGAGGGCTACGCCAACGACGAGTCCAAGGCGTTCGGCTTCTACGTGCAGAAGGGGTTGTTCGAGGAATATGCCGCCTTCGGCCGCGGCCATGGTCACGACCTTGCGCCGTTCGAAAGCTATCACCGCGAGCGCGGCCTGCGCTGGCCCGTCGTCAACGGCCAGGAGACCAAGTGGCGTTTCCGCGAGGGGAGCGATCCCTATGTGAAGCAGGGCACGGACGTGCAGTTCTACGGCTACCCCGACGGCAAGGCGCGCATCTTTGCACTGCCTTTCGAGCCGGCGGCGGAATCGCCGGACAATGACTATCCGTACTGGCTCTCGACCGGCCGCGTGCTGGAGCATTGGCATTCCGGCACCATGACGCGCCGCGTGCCTGAGCTCTACAAGGCCTTCCCCGAGGCTGTCTGCTTCATGCATCCCGACGACGCGCAGGACGCAAAGCTGCGCCGCGGCGACGAGGTGAAGGTCGTGTCCCGCCGCGGCTACATCCGCGCTCGCGTCGAGACGCGGGGCCGCGACCGGCCGCCGCGCGGGCTGGTGTTCGTGCCGTGGTTCGACGAGTCCAAGCTGATCAACAAGGTGACGCTGGATGCCACCGATCCGATCTCGCTGCAAACCGACTTCAAGAAATGCGCCGTGCGCATCGAGCGGGTGTGACTATGATGAAACGATCCGGAATCCTCCTTCTGGCGCTCGCCATTGCCGCGGGCGCGAGCTCGCTGACCGCGCAGACGGTGACTTCGGGCCTGCGCGGGCCGACCCCGCTCAACGATGAAGGGCCGGCGCCACCGATGCTGCCGAACCGCAACACCTCCGAGAAGGAGTCGCGCAACTATCCGGAGCAGCCGCCGGTGATCCCGCATTCGATCGACGGCTATCAGATCGACCTCAACAGCAACAAGTGCCTGTCCTGCCATGCACGCTCGCGCACGTCGGAATCACAGGCACCAATGGTCTCGATCACGCACTTCATGGACCGTGACGGCCAGTTCCTGGCCTCGATCTCGCCGCGGCGCTTCTTCTGCACGGAATGCCACGTGCCGCAGAACACCGCCACTCCGCCGGTCAGCAACGACTTCACCGACATCGACACGCTGCTCTCGCGTTCAAGCCCCGGTGGCCGCCGATGACGACGACCGCCGACGACCCCAATGTAGACCCCAAAGCCAAGCGCGGCTTTCTCGCCCGAAGCTGGGATTTCGCGCTCGAGCTGTGGGGCGTGCTGACGCGGCCGAGCACGGTGTTCGCATTGGGCACGCTGGTGCTCGCGGGCTTCGTGGCCGGCGTCATCTTCTGGGGCGGCTTCAACACCGCGCTGGAGCTGACCAACACCGAGAAATTCTGCACCAGTTGCCATGAGATGCGGGACAACGTGTTCGCCGAGCTGAAGTCCACGATCCACTTTACTAACCGCTCCGGCGTGCGCGCGACCTGCCCGGACTGCCACGTCCCGCACAACTGGACCGACAAGATCGCGCGCAAGATGCAGGCCTCAAAGGAAGTCTGGGGCAAGATTTTCGGCACCATCGACACCCGCGAGAAATTCACCGATCGCAGGCTCGAGCTGGCAGCGCACGAATGGGCCCGCTTCAAGGCCAATGATTCGTTGGAGTGCCGCAACTGCCATAGCGCCGATTCCATGGACATCACCAAGCAGTCGCCGCGGGCTTCGGTGGCGCACCAGCGCTTCCTGTTCACCGGCGAGAAAACCTGCATCGACTGCCACAAGGGCATCGCCCACCACCTGCCCGACATGCGCGGCGTTCCCGGCTGGCAATAGGGCAAAGCGCGATGTCATCGCGCTTTAGTTGTTGTTTGAGCATGATCTTTTCGGAAAACCGCTGCGCACTTTTCCGGATCATGCGCCGCCGCTTGAACCGACGGGCGGAATGGTTAGTTTTGGGGACGGGCGAATCGATCATTTTCGCCCTCCCTCAAGACGAAAATGCCGACATTTACCCCGCATCAGGATGCCGCCCTCAAGGCCGTCGCCGACTGGCTCAAGGCAAAGCCAGGCCGTAACGGCACGCCGCCGATCTTCCGCCTGTTCGGCTTTGCCGGAACCGGCAAGACCACGCTGGCGCGGCACATCGCGGACGGGGTCGACGGCGAGGTCAAGTTTGCGGCCTTCACCGGCAAGGCGGCACTCGTCATGCGCAACAAGGGCTGCGACAACGCCTCCACCATCCATTCGCTGATCTATCGCGCCCGCGAGTCCGGCGAGGAGCAGCCGAGCTTCGAGCTCTGGGACGACGCGCCGGCCTCCAAGGCCAAGCTGATCGTGATCGACGAATGCTCGATGGTCGATGCGGAGCTCGGCCGCGACCTGATGTCGTTCGACTGTCCGCTGCTCGTGCTCGGCGACCCCGCGCAATTGCCGCCGATCCAGGGCGGCGGCTTCTTCACCAACACCGAGCCCGACGCGATGCTGACCGAGGTGCATCGCCAGGCGCAGGATGATCCGATCGTGCGGATGTCGATGGACATCCGCGAGGGCCGTGAGCTCGAAATCGGCCGCTATGGCGAGAGCGAGGTCGTCTCGCGCAAGGAGCTCGATCCGGACCGCGTCATGAGCGCCGACCAGATCCTGGTCGGCCGCAACAACACCCGCCGCGCCTACAACATGCGCGTGCGCCAGCGCCAGAACATCGAGGACCAGTTTCCGGTCGCCGGCGACAAGCTGGTGTGCCTGCGCAACAATCGCAAGAAGGGCCTGTTCAACGGCGGCCTGTGGCGCGTGAAATCGCGCAACACCTCGCGCTCGAAGTCACGCATCCTCAGCATGCGGCTGTCGCCCGACGAGGACTTCGGTCACAAGGTGACCAAGGTCTCGGTGCGCGCCGATTGCTTCGAGGGCGGGATCGAGCAGATCGCCTGGGAGCAGCGCAAGCCCTATGACGAGTTCGATTACGGCTATGTACTGACCGTGCACAAGTCGCAGGGCTCGCAATGGGACGACGTCGTGCTGTTCGACGAGAGCTTTGCGTTCCAGGACAGCCGCGCCAGGTGGCTGTACACCGGGGTTACCCGCGCGGCGAAGAGGCTGAGCGTGGTGGTGTGATCTACGGGGCCCGGGCACGTCGCAGCGACAACCTCCGCTCGTCATCCCGGACAAGCGAAGCGCAGATCCGGGATCCATAACCACAGGGAGTGGTTTGGCGAAGACTCGGGGTTATCAGCTTCGCGTCACAACCACTCCCTGTGGTTATGGGTCCCTGTGTCTGGAAAGTCTGTCATGATGGTGGTGGGCGGGAAGCCGTTGGGTCCTTGG